>NZ_JAFEUS010000001.1 GCF_027853335.1 Leucobacter sp. UCMA 4100 | reverse complement strand
GTCGTGGAACGCGCAGCCCGCGATCGTTTCGTGCAGATCGCGCAGCACTCAGGGATGAGTGCTGCTGCGCTGTTTGATGCCCTGGCCATGAATATGCCACTGGACGAACGCGGCTACCCCGAGTGGTTGCCCGAGCGCCCCGGCCTGAAAGATGGAGAACTACCTATCGACTCCCCCTAAAAGAGGAAGGCCCACACCGAGGTGTGGGCCATAAGCTCCGGCTAGAGCTGCTGAAGTTTGGCGACGAAATCAGCTCTAGCGATTGAAAGCCACCCGCGTGGGAGGCTCCCTTTGCCGTTCCCGAAAGGAACGATGGTTTGATTATAGCCGAAACTAGACCTATTGGGTCTAATAGGACTAATGCCACCATTAGCGTGTCGCGCGACACCCCAAAGTCCCGTCAGCGCGTGCAGCATGTCCCCCAGCGCCGCCGCCCGGGCACGCAGGTGCAGCGACTCTCTTGGTCGCTCCCCGTCCCCGACGGCGCATATTCCCGGATCCCCGCATGGAGCAACCGGGAACAGTGGCTAACGCGCCTCATGGAGGCGCTGCGCACGCCCGAGGGCGAGAGTGCACGCCGTCGCATCAGCATCACGCTCACGACGCTGCTACGCATCGCCACGCTCGACGCTGAGAGCGCCGATAGCCGCAACGGCCGCGGCGTGGCCACATCACACGACACAGTTGCAAACACCATCGGGTGCTGCAAGCGCACCGTGCAGCGCGGCCGCGAGCTGATCCAACAGCTTGGTTTTGCCGTTGTCGTAGTACCGGGCCGGTACCTCACAAAGGCAGAGCGTGCGGAGGCCGCAGCGCTGCACGGTAGCGCTCAGCGGCGCGCTGCATCAGTGCGCGCTCTGACGCTGCCCGCACCCACGCCAGCAGCATCAAATGTCCACCTACCTCGTAGAGGGTTTATAAACCCCTTAGCTCACCTAAGAATTAACTCACCAAAGCGCGCAGGCGCGCGCAAGGCCGCTCCGCGGCCGGGAGCAATTGAAAAAAAGAAATCAGCACCCAAAAAACGAACCATGTACCGCCCCGAGGTCGCACATATCGCCCAAGAGCTGACCACCCGCCTGCCGTTCCTGGGTCGCTGGCGCAGTTTGGTGACAGAGCGCCCGGGCTGCAAGCCCGAGCTGAGGCACCAGGGCGAGCACATCGGCACAATCTGCCGGGTGATCGTCAAGAGCGGGCTGGACACGCAGCGAATGACCGGAGCAGACGTAATCGAAGTGCTCGACAGGCTCACCGCCGATACCGGGCTACAAACGATGACCGGGGAACACGTCAAAAACCCGTTGGGCTACCTCACGACGCTGCTACGCCGAGCACTGGCGTACATCGAACGTGAGGGCTACGCCACAGTCGCAGAGCGCCGGGAAGCCGCCCAGGAGCGCCGCGCACAGATCCAAGCACAACAAGCCGCTGACCGAGCCGAGCGCGAAGCTGAACGAGCACGGGCAAACACCCCCGAGGCTATCGCCGCACGAGAAGCATTTTTCGAGAACTGGCGTGCTGAGAAAGCCACCCGAATCAATGCCTAGAACGAACTCACCCGGCACCGTTGCCTCCCAGCAGATGACACCCACCCCACTCCCCCAGGGCAAGCCCGCGAAGCGGGTGCGGCAGCCCAAATGTGCGTTCCGCACATGCCGCTCCGCGGCCAGTGTTTTCTAACCCCTTCGGGGTTTTTGTTTCTTCCTGAATCCGAATCGTCGCAACCCTTTGTGGCTCCGCGCAAGCCGCTTCGCGGCCGTCTCCGCCGAGATTTTCGGGCGCGGTCGCAGGCTCCCTTATTTCGCCCGAAATTCTCTCCCCCGCCGCCTCCGGTTGCACTCCACCAGTCGGGCCGCTTTGGATCCTCCATCAGGAAGAAACAAAAAATGTTCAGCACAGGGAGAGACACCATGACAACCACCGGCGAAGCTCGCGAATGGTACAGCCAGCAGATCGAAGCACACCCCAGCCGTTTCAGCAACGAGGGCCGCGACTACCGCGAATGGGCCGCAAAGGCCGACGCGCGAGAAGCAGGCCCGAACGCCCGAACGCTGACAGTCACCGATGACGATGGCAAGACGTTTACCGGCTCAACCCGCATCGAAGTTGCTGCGCTCATGGCTGAGCACTACTACGCGGCCGAGTGGACAGAAAACTATCCAGTGTCCGAAGATCACGGCGCTATGTGGGATTGCCTCGAAGCCCTAGACATTCTCGAAGTCGCCTAATAGTTCTATTATCCCCAATGCCACTAAATCTGAAAGGTTTTGAAATGCTCACCATCACACACACCCACGAGGCCGGAACCATCATCGAGGGCACCGAGCGCGGCGACGGATCCGCCGAAGTCTTGAAGGCCCAGCGCTGGCGCTGGGGTCGCAGCATCGCGGCTTGGTATATCCCCCACAGCCGCGACCGCTTGCCCAATCACTACCGAATCAACCAGAGCGCGGCCGCGCTGCGCGAAGCAGGGTTCGAGGTTGCAACAGAGATCGAAGAAACGACCCGCAGCACTGCCGAGGTAGAGGCCGCAAAGATCGAGCGCCAGGAGCAGCGCGCGGCCGCGCTTGAAGCAAAGGCCGAGCGCAAGAGCCAGCAGGCGGACCAAGCCGCGGCACGAGCTGACGCAGCGGGCCGAGCGCTGCCCGCGATGGGTGAGCCGATCAAGATTGGACACCACAGCGAAACCCGCCACCGAAACGCGATTGACCGTGCGCACAGCACGTTAGGTAAGGCGGTAGCGGCAGGCAAGGAAGCAGACCACGCCGCGGCACGAGCTGAAACAGCAGCCACCACAACCGCGGCGCGCTACGGCGTGCAGACGGTCGCCAACAGAATCAAGAAAATCGAAGCCGAAATCAGGGCTAGCGAGCGCAGCCTAAACGGGCACACGCGCAACCCGGGAAGCCCTTACCGCGAGGAAGTAGCCCCAGTGTCCGGCGCACACCGTGAGCGCGTCACAGCGCAACTCAAAGAGCAGCGCGACCAGCTCGACTACTGGCAAGGGATCCGCGCCCAGCAGGTCGAGGAAGGCAAGGCAACGAGCTACAGCCGCGAGCAGATCGCAAAGGGTGACTATGTTCGATACCGCTACGGCTGGCTCGAAGTGGTCAGGGTCAACGCAAAGAGCGTCACGGTAAAGACCGATATGGGGTGGACAGATCGACTCGACTACCCCGAGCTACTGGGGCACCGCAGCGCCGCAGAGGTCGCAGAAATCAGGGCAGCAGCAGCGGCGCAGAAGTAACGCCCACTTGGCCCCAATAGTACTATTGGGGCCAAGTGCCCGCCACGGCAGAGCCGCAGCGGGCGAGGGGTAAACCCCTCGCGCTCCCCGAGCGCTTCGCGCTTGATCGAGTGGCCCAAGGGCCACAAGGCAAAAGCAACCCTGGTTCGTTCCTGGCGCTCCATCATTGCGCCCACGGCCTCCGCGCAAGCCGCTTCGCGGCCGTCTCCGCCGAGATTTTCGGGCGCGGTCGCAGGCTCCCTTATTTCGCCCGAAATTCTCTCCCCCGCCGCCTCCGGTTGCACTCCGGCACTTCCGGGCGCATTGCTCCGCTTATCAGGAACGAACCTCAGAGTGATCGAAAGGACAGACACATGGACACCATCACCGTTTACAGCAAGCCCCATTGCGTGCAGTGCACCGCGACGTATCGGGCACTCGAAAGCAAGGGGATCCCCTACCGGGTGATTGACCTTACGGAGAACCCCGAGGCCGTGGAGGCAGTCAAAGCGCTTGGCTACCTGCAAGCGCCCGTAGTGGTAGCAAAGGCGGGGCACCACTGGTCAGGGTTTCGCCCTGACCTTATCGGGAAGCTCGCAGGCTGATCGCCACAACTTGACCCTAATAGTACTATTGGCTACAATAGTACTAACACCGAAACGAAGTGAGGAACAATGACCCAGAACAACCGACCGGCAGGCGCGCTCACCAACGCCCTTGATCCCGCTGCTTTGCTCCGGGAGGCCCGCGCGGTATTTACGAACCAGTACCCCGGCGCAGAGCCGGACGCCCTCAGCGACGGCCCGGGGCCGCAGATGTTCTTTCGCGCGACTGGCAATGTCGCAGCGGTAGTGAACGGCGAAGGCGTAGGGGCCACCGCCGACAGTGAAGGCATGATCGAGGTTTACTTCTCCTATGGAATGCAGTGGATCCCCGTGCAGCTCGCGGCCGAGCGGATCGAGGCAACCATGACGGGCGAGCTGATCGACCTAGCGGAAGGAATCCGCACTTTTGGGGAACGGCTGGACGCTAACCACCGGAGCTGGCGAAGCCGGTACCTCAGGGCCGGAACCATTGGGGATAATGCCACCATTTAAGCTTGACTACATTAGTACTATTATAGCCAATAGTACTAATGTAGTCACCGATGAACGGGGAAGTGGAAATGAAGGAAATCACGGTAACGCAGCTCGCAGAGCTTCGGGTAGGCGATGTGCTTACGGCGCTCGACGGCAAGCCCTACAAGCGCCCGCTGACTGTAGCGAACTCGCTTGGGCCTATTGAGCCAGGATCGCCCGTGCACGGCGTGAGGTTCGTAGCGCCGGTGGGGAGCGAAATTGAGTGGGTCTTTTATCCCTCGCAGATCGACGGCCACACCATGAGCGTGAGCAGGGCGTAGCGCTCGCGGGGCGGGCGTGGCCCGCCCCGCATCATTGGGGGTATCGTCCCCAATACTTCTTTTAGTACTATTAGGGCCAAGGCCCACGATGGAGGACAACATGAACGCACGAGTACTCGCGCTTTGCAACCAAAAGGGCGGCGTAGGAAAAACCACGAGCACTTTTCACCTTGCCCGAGCTGCGGTGCTCGAAGGGCTGCGCGTGTTGGTGATCGACGCAGACCCACAGGGCAATATCACGACCGTATTGGGCGACGGGATCAGCGAAGATACGGCGGGACTTGCCGACGCGCTCAGCGACCGTTCAGCGGCCACGCTGGCACAGGTAATCGTGCCCGGAATCTGGGACGGCCTGAGCGTCGTTCCCACAACGGGGGAGACTCTGGGAGTCGCACGCGATGAACTGGTGCTGAGCGGAGCTGGCCGTGAATCGCGGTTGCGCCGTGAACTCGAGAACGTGCGTGCAGAGTATGACCTGATTCTGATTGATTGCGCGCCGTCGCTTGACCAGCTCACAATCAACAGTCTGACCGCTGCTGATGCCGTGGTTATCATCACGCAATCCAAGCTGTTCAGCGCAAATGGGATCGCCAAGCTTCTAGGCACCATCGACCTGGTGCGCGAGCACTACAACCCCGCTTTGGAAATTGCCGCGTTCCTGGTGAACCAGCATGAGGCGCGCACCATCGGGGGAGCGCACTGGGCCGACCAGATTAGTGCAGCGGCCGAGCAGCGTAGCGTAACCGTTCTAGCGCCTCCGGTGCCTAAGCGAATCGTCATTTCTGATGCGATGGAGTCCACCCAGGGACTTGACGAATGGGGCAGCGAAACCCGCGAGCTCGTGGAGATTTACGAGGGATACATTCGTGCCCTCATGGAGAAAGGCAAGTAGTTATGTCGAAGCAGCGCGTACCCCTGAAATCGTCGCTGGCGGGATCTTCCCCAGTGACCGCGCAGGCCCCTGAGCGGGCCGCTGCGGCACCCGTAGAGGCGCAGCCGGCCCCACAGCCGGCCCCTGCGGCAGAGTCCGTAGCGAAGCCGGTTGCGGGTAAGAAAACCAAGGTCGCTTACTACCAAGAGCGTGCGGAAGCAGACCGCACACGCGGCGCTTTTCAGACTGTAGGGCAGCGCGAGGGATACCGCACCTATAGCGATTTTCACGCAGCCGTGATGCTCCGCGAAGTGGAACGGCTCGAAGCCCTCTACAACGACGGAAAGCCATTCGAAAGCGCAGCGCCAGGCACAGGGGCGCTGGGACGGCCCCTGGACTAGCCGTGAGGATCCGCCATCGAGTTCTAGCAATTGCCGCCGTAGCTGTCACTGTGGGCGCGCTCACGGCATGTTCACCGAGCAAGGCGACAGTCACTATCGACGGCACCACAATCTCCGCCGCGCGAGCAACCACGGTCGAGCAGCAGGAGGCAGGCCTAAAAGGCCGCGTTGACTTGCAGCTCAACGAGGGAATGCTATTCGAGCTGGCAGAGCCGCAGGACACGAGCGTGTGGGGACACGGGATGCTAATTCCCCTCGATGTGGTTTGGATCCTCAATCACGAAGTGGTGCGCGTTGACGCGCTCAACCCGTGCGACTGGGATACACCCGAACAGTGCGAAAAGATCCCGTCACCCGGCAAGGTAGACGCGATCTTAGAAGTTCACCGGGACGTGTTTTCGCACGTCGAGCCGGGAACCTCAGTCAGTTACTAACGACTAAGGAGGAAGACTATGAAGTCCCCCATCTATATGTACCCAATGGATGCTGGCGAAGAGCAGCTTGCGGCGATTCTTCGCGACCAGTACCAAGGGGTGAGCTTCACCGACGAGGAGATAGCCGCGCTTGATGCAGTGGTGCAGCTCAGCCACCGCATCGGAGGCGGCCGTGAAGATTCCGGCGCAGATAAGAAGCTGACCCCAGCGACCCAATACGCGTTTCAGCGGGGCTGGATCGCTGAAACGGTGTGCGGCTACGAACCGACAATCGCCGGACGGTTGACAGCAGACGAGCTGCGCGACCAGGCAGGGTTCGGTCGATCTTTCAAACCCTGGGAACAAGCAATGCAGCATGAGATTGACCTTCCTTCTAACTTTTTGCCAGACGAGTGGGTGCCCGCTAGTTACGTGCTTGGGTGGCTGCGTCAGTACGAAAGCCAGGGCTGCACGAACGAGGTTGTGGTGCATGACGGGTATTGCTATCCGCTGCTTGCGCTCGGAACGCGAATGGCGAGGTATCCAGGGGTGCGGTTCGCGACGGAAGCTGTAGCAGGCTATGAGCGCGAAGGCCTTGTAACCATTCGCGAAGGCGGACTGTACCTCACCGATGCTGGTCTGGAAAAGCTCAACGAGTTTTCACGATATGAGGCGGAGCAGATTGGAGACGAGCGATAATGCCTGTACTCAATGACGCAGACGCCGTGACCCAGACATATCGGGCACCGGCTAAGAAACGTTTTGACTTCGCGAAAGTGAATGACACCGGCACGGCGTTCTCTGCCGTGTGGCGAATGGCCGGAATGTACCTAGGCGGCTCCGTGCTGAGTTGGGTGGTTGTCAGCGAGGATCCAGCCCCTATCGTGAGTGCGCTGAACCGGGCTATCGGCAACGCGCCCGCTGTCCGACTTCCAGGAAAGGTTATCGCGGAGGTAAGAGATAAACGTCGTGAGATAACTGTCCCGGGCCGATCTCGCTTGGTCATTGGAAATAAATACTTCGAGCTGATGAATACGCTGACCAGCGCAGAGCGCGACGTGATCCTGAACGATTCTTTTCTCCTGGCCGATGTGCTGCACGTTCTGATGGACGAACGAGAACAGGGGCGACGCAGAGCGATTCAGGAGCGCAGGGAGGCCATACTTGCAGCCCTGGCCCTGGCCCAGGCAGAGAGGCAGAAATGATCTGGTTCGAGCAGATCGAATAGCGGCCCGTAAACGATCGTTTTCGGCTGGTTCCGGAGGGGTGTCAGGAGCGCCGCGCCGCAAACGGTGGTCGATACTTAGGTCTGGCAGGCATTTTCGGGCGGCTGTTCTTGCGCAAGATTCGCTGAATCTGCCCGTTTTCGGTCCCAAACTCCCCTCGGATCTGATGACCGAGCTCCCAGGAGACTGCACCCAATCCGGAACGCCCAGGCGTAGATTGAAAGGGAACGCGTGCGGCTGGGAGACGGCAGTCGCATCCGAAGCTAACGGAAGGTTGAAAATGAGCACGAACACATGGAGCTCCCCGGTGACGGGCTTGACCTGTCACGGTTGTGTCGAGACGGTCACCGCGCAGTTGATTGCTGTGCGCGGCGTCAAAGAGGTGAACATCGATCTCGTCGAGGGTGGCGTATCCACGGTGAGCGTGGTCGCCGACCGTGAGCTCACGGACGGCGAGGTCGAGGGCGTACTACACGCCGGCGGCGCATTCGCACTCGCTCGTGTTGATGCGATGAGCTTCCTCGGTTCGACTACGAACGCGCCCGACCTCGCAGTCGACGTGCTTTTCTTCGACGGGGCCGAGGAACTCGATGCAATCGGTCCCTGGGAAGTGCTCCGCTTCTGGGCGGAGCTTGGTGACCGACGCGTCGACGTGCGTGCGGTGAGTTTGGACGGCAAGTCGGTCCGTTGCGCGAAGGGGCTCACCGTCGATGTCGACGGTAGCCTTGGCGACCGCCCCATCGATCTTCTTATAGTCCCGGGTGGTCGCGGTGCCGACATCCTCGCGGGGGATCTCGAACAGGTCGGGCGGATCTCGCGCCTCGCTGAACAGGGAGCAACGATGGCGTCCGTGTGCACTGGCGCCCAGGTGCTCGGCGCTGCTGGCCTTCTCGACGGGATCAATGCGACGACCCACTGGATGGCCCGCGGCCAGCTCCAGAAGTCCCACCCGTCAGCGCGCATCTCGTCGGGCGAACGATGGGTCGACTCTGGCGATGTCGTCACGAGCGCCGGCGTGTCGGCCGGAATCGACATGGCCCTGCACCTCGTAGATCGGTTCGACTCCCGCGCCGTCGCTCACCGAATCTGCAGCGTGATGGAGTACCCGTGGCATCCAGAAGCTCGCGGCGAGGCCGTTATCTCTACATAGTGTAGAGTTAAGAGGTGACTTCGCGACGCATCCTCCCCTCTGCTTTCCTCGCCACCCTGACGATCGCCGCCCTCGCGGGATGCGGTGGCGGGTCGATGGACCATTCCGACCACAGCGGGCACTCCGCCGGCTCCTCGGCTTCTCCCACCGGCGCCGCCGACGTCGTTACCGACCCCACATGCCCGGCGGTTGTCTCACTCGAATCCGTCCCCGAGCGCGTTGTGACCATGGACGCCGGAGCGGCGGCCTTTCTCATCGAACTCGGACTCGGCGACACGGTTGTGGGCACTGCGGCTCCAGGCTTCAAGACCGACTTCTCCGGAGACATCCGCGCTCAACTCGACGCAGTGCCCGTTCTTGACGACGGACAGGGGTCAGCTGAGGCAGTGATCGCCTCCGACCCGGACCTGGTCACGGGAATCTCGCAGTACGAGTTCGGCGGTTTCGACGGCACCGCGTCTGTCGATCAGCTGGAGTCCGCGGGATCTGCCGCCCTGTCCGCCTGCGGCGCGGTGCAGGATGTCCCGATGGACAACATCGATGAGACGTACAGGTATATAAGCGCGCTCTCCGATGCATTCGACGTTACCGAGCGTGGCGAGGAGCTGATCGACCGGATTCGTACTCAGGTCTCAGACGCGACGGCGGCCTCGCGGGACGCAGACGTGCCCGTGCTCAGCTTGTCCTCCGTGCCCGACGCTGGCGCGGGCATCAACACCAACGGCGGATCAAGCTTCGCGAACGGCATCATCACCTTGGCCGGCGGTACCAACATCGCCCGTGACCAGCTCCAGGACTTCGCAAGCTTGTCTGCGGAGGCGGTGACAGAGGCCAACCCGGCTGTGATCGTGGTGGTGTCCGGTTTCGCGGATTCCAGCGATGAGGACCTGAAGGCGGCCATCATCGCCAGCCCGCTGTTGGCCGAGACCGACGCCGTCAAGAACGAGAACGTCGTCGTGGTGCCGCAGCGCATCCTCCTGTCACCGAGCCTGCTGAATGCGGACGCCGTCCAGATCATCGCGGATGCGGTCGCGAACGCTTCCTGAGGAGACGCGCAGACGCCGAACCGGGGCCTTGCGCGCCATCCCTCTGACCGCCATCCTCATCGGGCTCCTCTTCCTGCTTCTGACAGTGATGGTGATCAGCGTCGGTGTCGGCGCGGTATCGATCGCCCCCGGAGAGGTGATCGAGGTCATCTCCGGGCGCGTGGCGGGAAAACCCGAGCTTGGCTCCCTGGATTTCATCGTCTGGGAACTACGCATGCCGCGCGTGTTGCAGGCCGCAGTGGTCGGCGCCGCCCTGGCAGTCGCCGGAGCGTGCGCACAGGTCCTCGTCCGCAACCCCATCGCCGACCCCTACGTCCTCGGCCTGTCTTCCGGAGCCGGGGTCGCGGCGGTCCTGGTCATCACTTCCGTCGGTGTTGCCACCTTCGGAGTGCTGTTGCTCCCGGTCGCCTCTTTCGTCGGTGCCGCTGCGACCGGAATCATCGTCGCGGCCACAGCGACCTCACGCTGGGGGATGTCCGCAGGCCGACTGGTGCTGTCCGGAGTCGCGATCGGTCAACTTCTCGGAGGGGTGATGTCCTTTCTCCTTATCCGATCCGGGAATTCCGATGCCACTCAGCAGGTGATGTTCTGGCTTCTCGGGAGTCTGGCAGGCGCCCAATGGCGACTGCTGCTCGTCATCGGCCCCGTGATCATCGTCGCGATCGTTCTCGTCGCAATGTCTAGCGGGCGCCTTGACCTCCTCGGCATCGGAGACGCTCAAGCGGCCGCGTCAGGGGTGCATCCGGGGCGTTCCCGGGTGCTCGTCTTCGCTCTCGCTTCCCTGATGACCGGCGCCGCAGTCGCCGTCTCGGGGACTATCGGCTTCGTGGGCCTCATCGTGCCGCACATCGCCCGTCTCCTCGTGGGCGGTATGCACAAGCGCGTCATTCCCGTGTCTGCGTTGCTGGGGGCGATCCTGCTCAGCTCGGCGGACCTCGCCGCGCGCACCGTGCTAGCACCGTCAGAGCTTCCAGTCGGGATCTTCACCGCGGCGATCGGCGTGCCAATCTTCATCCTCCTCATGCGCAAGAATCGCGCCATGGCCCTCTCATGAGCTCATCGCATACGACGCCATCCGAAGTGGCTTTCAACGCCGTGTCCGTGAACTACGGACCACGGCGCGCGCTCGACAACGTCAGCGCCACAATCGCAGCGGGTGAGATCGTCGCCATCGTCGGACCCAACGGATGCGGCAAGTCAACTCTCCTGAGCCTCCTTACCGGACACCATCCGGCCTTCACCGGCACCGTCACGGTCGACGGTGAAGACATCAGCACGATGCGCGCTCGCGACAGGGCTCGGAAGATCGGAGTTCTCCGGCAACACACGGGGCCCCTTCCCGACGTCACCGTGACCGAACTCGTCGCTCTGGGCCCTCAGACACTCTCCACGCACCAGGTCAATCGCACCCTGGCGCGCGTCGGACTCGACGAACTCGCGACCGAACCAGTCGCGGCTCTCTCCGGCGGACAACTGCAACGCGCACTTCTCGCACGAGCCCTCCGTCACGACCCCACTCTGCTGGTGCTGGACGAGCCCACGAACCACCTCGACGTCCAGCACAGATTCGCCCTCATGGAGCTCCTGCAAGACCTTCGGGTAACGGTCCTCTGCGCCCTCCACGACCTCGACCTCGCGATCCGCTACACGGACGACATGCTCCTCCTCGCCGAGGGGCAGTTGCGCGCACACGGACACCCCGACGCCGTGCTGACGAAGTCTCGGGTTCTCGAAGTCTTCGCGATCGACAGCGAAAGCGTGACCACAGCCGGAGGCCAAACGCATCTTCTCTTACGCTCCGCGCGAGCTCGTGCCGCCGGGGAGTGAGACCTGCACATGAGATATGCGGGCAAAGGCCCGACGGGTCGCTGATGCGTCGCCTGCCGCAGTCAACCCTGGGAATACTGGGTTGATCGCGGTGATGCGTTGACGGGCGGTCACAACGAAACGACCACCGCGATCATCGCCTCGAGATGGTCTGTCACAAGGCCAGCAGCGCGACTTTCATCACTGGCGCGGAGCGCGTCGAGCACTCGCTCATGCCCGTCCCAGCCGTCCACCTCGACGGCGCGGAAGGTTCGCGTCACGATCGCGCCAGTGAGCGAGTAGAGCGGGCGGAGTGCCGCTTCGGCTGCGCGGTCATGGACGGCTTGGGCGAACGCCTCAAGAAGGTGAGCGTGAGCATGAATGGCGCCGAGGACGTCGCCTGACCGGCTCGCCGCACGACCGAGTCTGATCTGGTCCGCGATGCTCGCGAGGTCGTCACCCGTGCGGCGAATTGCCGCGATCGACATCGCCCACGGCTCGAGTCGCGCCCGCGCATGCAGGACAGTGAGCAAGTCAGCTGGAGAGCTCGCCCCCATCACGGTCGCGCCGCGATTCGGCGTCACATCCGCGAGCCCCAACGCCGCGAGAGAGCGAAACGCTTCTCGAACAGGGACACGAGAGACATTCAGGCGCTTCGCGATCTCTGCAGCAACGAGTCGCTCCGCCGGCCACTCGACCGCCGTGTCGCCGCGGAGGCCATCGAGAAAGTTGGAATAGGTCACCTCTCACAGCGGGTGTTTGCGGGGCTCTCCGGTGGTGAGAAGCAACGCGCACTCATCGCCCGCGCCCTCGCCCAGGAGGCGTCTCATCTCCTTCTCGACGAGCCAACGAACCACCTTGACGTGCGCTATCAGCACGAGACGCTCCACCTCGTGCGGGAGCTCGGGACGACGACGATCGTCGTGTTGCACGATCTCAATCTCGCCGCGCGCTACTGCGACCGCCTCGTATTGCTGTATCAAGGGAAGGTCGTCGCTGTAGGAACGCCCGACGTCGTCCTAACCCCTGAGATTCTCGAGCCGGTCTACGGGATTACCGTCGAGCGAGTCGAGCACAGGTCAGTACCGCAACTCGTCTTCACCCTCCCTGGCGGCCTTCAGTAAGCTTCGATCCACCGGTGTGCGTCGTTTGGGGCGCGCTGGCGTGAGTGGCGTGTCGAGCGCTGCTGTCGGATACGAACCCTCTCGGATACCCACCTAACGATCAGCTCTCGCCGTTGGCCGACCTCGCATCTCGAGCTTTTTCTGACTTTCGGCGCAACGTTCGTAGATTGAACCAACCTAGGATCATCGCTACGCAAGTGAGACTTGCCCCCGCGAGGGACCACCATCGGCCGCCACTGCCCTCATTGAGTGCTAGGTCGATGCTGAAGTAAAACGCGACCGCTGCTGCCAACGCGCCAACGATGAGCATGATGACCTGCTGTCGTCTGAGCCTGCGGTTATCGTCCACAACCCCACTCTGCACAGATGCGTCCGACAGCGCCAGAAACGATCGTTTGTGACGCGCAGCGCCGCACGTCACAAACGATCAAGACACGCCGGGGGAGTGTCAACCGAAAACCCCAACCAAAACTAATACGCGCCGGAACCCGGCGCGTATCGTTATTGGTATGGGTGAAAATCTTGGATACGCGCGAGTATCAACGCGAGAGCAAAACGCGGCCGCGCAAGCCGACGAGCTGAGGGCCGCAGGCTGCACGCGAGTGTGGATAGACGAAGGCCAATCGAGCCGCACCGCTGATCGGCCTGAGTGGCAAGCGTTGCTCGACTATGCGCGGCCAGGAGACGTGATTAAAGTGCGGAGACTAGACCGGATCGCGGGAAGCGAGCGGATCCTAATTGAGACGCTGCACGACCTCGATAGTCGAGGCTTAGGAATCGTCAGTCTCACCGAACCGATGATTGATACGACTACCCCAATGGGCCGCGCACTCTATGGAATCGTCGCAGTCTTTGCACAGCTCAGAGTTGACACAATTCGAGAGAATACCGTGCGCGGATTAGACCACGCGCGCAGCCAAGGGCGCATCGGTGGGCGACCAACAGTGATGACACCGGAGCGCATCAAAGCGGCAAGGCAAATGCGCGCCGAGGGTGAGAGTTTGGCCACGATAGGGCGTGTGTTGGGCGTAGGAACTTCAAGCGTAAGCAGGGCACTGAGAACCACCGAGTAGGGATCAGTGAGTGAGGCTAGATCACTTTTTCTGTCTCTCCCAATACCTGCCAGAACGCGCAAAAATATCCCCAGTCAAGGGTCAGGCTTGCCTTATCGCGAAGCGACGCGAAGCGCCCTTGACTGGGGATATTTTTGTGTGAAGATTCCCGGCAATGGGAGAGAGAGAAACCCCTAAGCGTGGTTGCCAAACTGGGAAGATACGGACGGAGTAGAGGCCACGGTATCTGATCCACTTGCAGCCGTAGCGACAGGTTCAGCACGGCGAGCTTCGGCAGCTTCCGGTGCGGCCGTCTTGCTCGCAGCGCGCTTGCGAGTCCGAGTCGGTTTGCCCGACTGAGTGAAGCCGATCTTCTTCAACTCATCGGTAGTCCAACCGGCCTTTAGCGCGGCCTGATACTGACGTGAATCGTCACGCTCAGCGTCAGCGATTTCGGCAGCAGTCTCGCGCTCAACTGCTGCGATTCTTTCGTCACGCTCCGCACGCACGCGGTCAACGGTGGCCCGCGTATCCGCGAGCAAGCGCACGGCCTCGATTCGATCTTCAAAGAGCTGCTGCGCGCGCTCTACGGCCTGAACTTTCTTCGTCTCGGTAGTCATGCCAACAGTCTACGAGTCAGCTCCGTTTTGGGCCAGCGCCGCAGGCGACGCAGGGTAAAGCAGAGCGGCGGAGCCGCTTCCGCTTTTTCCGGCTGACAGCCGCCCGGGGCGGTAACCAGACGGAGCAAGCTATAGAGTTAGGTGCCCTAACTCGCTTGGATCCTCGACTTTGCGTGTCGGATCGGGCACAATGGGATTGTGCAGTCCCCGAGATTCGGGGTCGCTGCGCTGGGCAAGGACGGTGAGACCATGAGTGATGCGAAGCCAGTGGCACGCACGTTCTCTCGCCGTCGCAGGGCGAACGTCGAAGGCGGCAGGCTCCACCGTCACGTTGTGAAGGTGTCGCCCGAGGAAGAAGGCGCGCTGCTCCTGCGAGCAAACGCAAAGGGCACCACGGTTGCCCGGTACTTGGTGGAATCTGCGCTAGCCGATTCCACCGGCGATACGGTCACTGACAGGCAGCACCATATTGCTGATCTGTTCGTGATCCACCGGGGGCTTAGCCAGCTCGGAAACAACCTCAACCAGATCGCGCGGCAGACCAATGCGGCGAAGGATCTTCCAGTGGAGTTGCGCGGACCGCTGCTCGAACTTTTGCGAAGCTTGAAAGTGGGAGCTGACAAACTCGATGACGTAATCGACAGGCTGAGCGAACGATGATGCCCAACGTGGTTCGCGGCGACCGCATGGCTGGGTTGGTCAACTACTTGGTTGGCCCCGGCAGAGCTAACGAGCACACAGAACCGCACTTAGTTGCGGGCGATGATGCCCTGATGGCTTGGTACGACGATAACGAGCTGAACGCTGACGCTGCGCGCCAGATTGCCCGTCACCTTGACCGCCCAAAGAAGGCCTTTGACACCGAAGTGAATGGTGGCCATGTTTGGCACTGCTCGCTCTCAATCCGGGCAGAAGAAGGCACCCTTAGCGATGAACAGTGGAACGCAATTGCCACGGACTTCATTAGCGAAATGGATTTCGACGATGCCGAGGGAACCAAGGCACCCGCGCGTTGGGTTGCGGTGCGTCACGGGCTGAGCAAGAACGGTAACGATCATATTCACATCGCGGTGAACCTGATTCGTGAAGATGGCACTAAGGCCAACATTCACAACGACTTTTCGCGAGCACAGAAAGCTTGCCGTGCACTCGAAGTAAAGCATGGCTTGGAACAGCTTGAATCGCAGCGCACTAAGCGTGCAACTCGCGGCCACAAGCCGGGCGAGATCGAGGCAGATGCCATCCGAACCGCACGCGCAAAGTACGAGCGCAGCCGTAAGCAGAATCAGGAAGCAAAGCCAGCTTGGACGGCACTGGAACCGGCCGAGCGTGACGCTCTGGTGGCGGCTGAGCGTGCTGCAAGTCAGCCACGATACGAACTCGCAAGAACGGTTCGAGCTTGCGCAACTGCTTCCGAGTCCGAAGCGGAGTTCGTGCGACGGATGCGGCAATCTGGTGTGATTCTCCGACCTCGATTTGCCGAAGGTACGCAGGACGTAGTGACGGGCTACAGCGTGGCCAAGCGCCCCGAGAATGGGGAACGCCCAATCTGGTACGGCGGGCAGCGTTTGGGCAATGACTTGTCACTGCCCAGGCTGCGCGCGGAGTGGCCAGATACGCCCATCGGTGCGAGCGAAGCTGCGGCCGAGTGGAACGCCGCACGCCGTGGCCGTCGCATAGTTTCTCCGGGGCGTGAAACGACCATGCCGAGCTTGGCTCAGTACGCAAAGATGAACGCCGCGCTTGGCGACCTGAGTGAAAAGCTCAGAGCGGTACCGCTCGATGACTTTGACACATGGTCGCGTGTAGCTCGCGGAACCGCAGGCGCTTTCGCGAGCTGGTCTAAGGCTACGGAGTCCACACCCGGGCCACTCGCTGACACCGCAGATGTGTTGTCACGCTCCGCCCAGACACGACAGGCACCGGTACGGCCTAAGCCGTCCGGGATTGCCTCACTCGGGGGAGCCGCTGCGCTACTTGCGGTTGCCGTCCGAGGCGGCAAGGGTGCCGCTGCGCAGGCCGCAATGATCCGTCAGCTTGCCACTCTTGCTAAGAGCGTTTACGACGCTTCCAAGGCGGCAGGGGAGGCGCGACAGGCGGCAGCAATTCGTGACGCGGAGCGCGACAACTTGCGTGGCGTGCATGAGCGTTTGGAACAGCTCAGCGTGAAGATGCCCGCGGCAACAATCGACCCCGAGGTAGAAGCGCTGAGAGCGAGCCTGAACCCGGGTCAGGCACCGGCTCAGGAGATTGGTTCTCCGCTTCCAAATCGTATCGAGACAGCACGACAGATTCAGCCGACCCGCGCACCCGAGCAGACCGGCCCCGAGCGTTAGAAAGGTGAGGACAATGGAAACAGATGGCGTAGAAGAAACATTTGATGACGCAATGCGCGTCGCCGTTACAGCAGGGGGCCGCTTTGGTGAAGTAGCAGCCCGGTTGCGCGAGCAGCAGGCACGCGAAGCCGAGGCGCAATCTCAGCAGCAGGCACGCGAGCTACGAGCACGCTTCGACGCAGAACGCAGCGCGGCCACTCAGCAGCTCCGCCAGGTGCAGCAGGGCGACTGGTGGGATCGTTCCGGCGCGCAGGACGTGGGCAAGATGTATGCGACAGCCCATGCGTGGCGTGAGCATGAACCCGAGGCACAGCGAGCCGTTGACCGCATGAACTACGAGCTGCGCAGCAGGTACCGGATCGACGCTAACGACACTGGCGCAGACCCTCAGCGCGTAGCCGACCAGCTCGCTAAGTACGAGGCGGATCGACAGGCTGAACTTGCTACGGAGCAGCAGCAGCGACACGGCAGGGAACAAGCCGAGGCGCAGCGCCTAATGACCGATGCTGACCGGCTTGATCGTGAAGCAGATCATGCCCAGGCCGCGGCCGAGTTCGAGCCTGACCCGGCCGAGCGTGAGCGCGCCGACAGGGAAGCGGCTGACTACCGGGAGCGTGCCACAGACACCCGTGCAGACGGAGCGCTTGAATACGACAGTGCAGAGCGCCGACAGGCAACAGCTTCCAGGATGGAAGCGAAGGGCGTTGACCGTGATGCCGTCGCCGCCCGGATGCACGCCGACCAATCGCAGGGTAGCCCCGCAACGATGGCAACTGCGCCCACGAGGGCACCCAAGGCCCGAAAGGGCAATGCCGCCGGTAACCGCAACCGGCAGGCGAAGATCGAACGCTAGAGCGCGTCAGGAACGAATGAGGGCCGCACCCGGTGGGTGCGGCCCTCATTCGTTTTAGAACGGCTCGCGTTCGTCTGGGAACAACTCTTCTGGCGGCTCATTGTGCGGTAGTGCTTCCCCCGCTTTGTTGACGGCCTCCGAGGTCGCGAAAGGCCCGTCAGGATCCGTCAGCACGGCCATGTGCCGGTCGAGGTGATCGAGCATCCATACGCTGATGCCCGTGGAAGGCACTTGCCGGTGAGCTTCCCACGAGCGCCACAGCGCCGTCATTCTTACTACGGCCTCCGGCACCATCCACCAGTCAGGATCCCACTTACGATGATTCCCGTTGATCCGCCGCTTGTAGATGTGGCGCAGGTGCTCACGGAAGAACTCATTTGCAGAACCGTACATGAGAGGGGGCGCGGCCGCGGCAGTGACCATCTTCTCAATGTCGGCCGAATCGTCGTTATCCAGGTCGATTGCTTCCTCTGAATCGAACCCGCCAAGCGCAGCCATTATGCCGCCTCCGTGGTCAGATTCTCGCGCACGGCTACGAGTTCCGCTTCTGCTTCCGCGAGCGTCACAGACGCTTGGGGATCGTGCGCCTTGAAGGAAGCCTTCACCATTTCCGCGTGCGGGCCAACCATCCAGGGCACCGTGCGAATAAGGGTCGGCCGCGACCCCGAAGCAAGCACGAGTGCGCGCCCCTTGGGCATCGCTGCGAGGTCTGCAACCTCTAGTGTGCGCTCACGCTGAATGTGGTGAGACACCGACCGGTGAGCGGCGCCGGTGGATACCGACCCCTTCAACACGTCATGCTCTCCGACCATAAACGACAGGTCTTCGAGGAATGCACGCTCAGAGACACCGCCACCGTACACCTTGACGTTCGCAGCCGACCAAAGCTTTTTCATGCCTGATTCGCCCCACACTTCTACGCCCTGTGACCACGATTGAAGAATCGTGGAAAGGACGATGCCACGCGATCCGTAGTGCGAGTACAGATCAGGCAGCGCACGCCAGCGGCAGACGTTCGCAGCTTCATCGAGAACACCCACGAGTGGGACGCTCAACCGGCCTCCGGGGGAGTAAGTTGCGAGTTCCTCTGCAGCTTCGACAACGGCCACAGTCAGCGCGGTAACGAGGGGGCCGGCTGTGCCCTTGCCCTCCTTCGAGAGGCTGTAAAGAGTGCCCTTGGTACGGACAAAATCAGCAGGCTCAAAGTGCGTGCGCGTTTCGTTTTCCTGTGGAGTAATCCAGCGCACAACCGCACGGTTGGTGAGGCAGGAGGCCATCTGTTGCGCGGTGCCGTACACGCCGCCGCGCTGCTTCTCCGGCGCTGATACAACACCAAACACCTGATCTGCGTTGAGTGGGTAATCGTGCTCACGAAGGATGTCCACGGCTGTTTCGTCCGTAGGGCGGGTGAGCCATCGGTAAACATCGGTGATGGGCCGTTTATCGAGCGCAGCCGCCAGGAGCAGCCCAGCAAGCAGATCCTGGCCTGCCGAATCGAAATAGGCATCAGCCTGTGCCCCAACGGCACGAGATCCCGACGCGAAGTGCTCCGCCATGCGAGCTGCTTTTACTTCATCGGTGACATAGGTAAGAGGATTCCACCACCAGGTTGGATCCTCCAATGCAATGTTCTGCGGATCGAACACGAATACCGGCCCGTGCGCTGCGCGCACGTCCCGGGTGCCATCGACCACATCACGTTTGTTGGAGGTCACCAGGACAGCCCCAGGAGCGTCCAAGATCGCAGGGATGGCCTGTGATGTTGTCTTGCCGGTACGCGGCCCCCAGATATTGATTATCTGATCTTCCCAAGAGGCGTACAAAGGGCTACCCGTTGACAGGTGATTGCCGAGGGGAACGCCCGGGGATCCCTGTACCCCGAGCCGGTCAGCGGTCGCCTGAGCGTTCTTCTTTGTCAACGCCTCAATGTCTTTGCCTGTGCCCATGTAGCGGGCTGCACGGTCAACCCGGGTGCGCTTCTTGCGCCCGTTCGCTCCGATCCACAGCCAGCCGATGAACAGCAGGACTACGACAGCGCCAATCCCAACGGCAACCCAGGTGCTCGCCCTGGCCCAAGTCACAGACCCATCGAATAAGCCGAGAACAACCGCATAGACGTTAGAGGGAACCTGGTCAGTGGTGCCCTCGATCTTGTGGCCAAAGT
Source organism: Leucobacter sp. UCMA 4100 (assembly GCF_027853335.1). Classification (NCBI taxonomy): domain Bacteria; kingdom Bacillati; phylum Actinomycetota; class Actinomycetes; order Micrococcales; family Microbacteriaceae; genus Leucobacter; species Leucobacter sp. UCMA 4100. The sequence continues at coordinate 10,883 of NZ_JAFEUS010000001.1, read as the reverse complement.
AGACGCTGGCCCAAGTGCCGCCGCCGAGAGCGGCCACGAGGGCAACCACGCTAATAATCATCATCTGATCCGGTGACATGCGCGATGGGTCGCGCCTCCGGTTGTTCGGCATACTCATTCGAGATTCCCCCTATTCTGCCGACTGGCGGCGGGCACGTCTGCCGTCAGCGCGGGACTGTTCGTGCCAAAGTTTGTTGGTGTCGCTCACGCCGAGCTCAACGGGTGTCAGCTCCACTTTTAGCGGGATCCCGGGACGGCCACCGACCTTCACGAGGAACTTACCGCGGCCGGGAGGCTCAGCCTCACGGCCCGTCGAGGGATCCCACGCCGGGGGATCCTGCCAACCGATCATCAGTTCTTGCTCTGCCTGAGAGAAAGGCACTGCATCCGTGAGCTGAGGCATTTCTGCGGAGGGAAGCCCCCCACACACCACCATCCCTGACCGCTCCACAAAGCCGCGTGCTTTCATCCGGTCATCCTCGCTGGCGAGAGAAAGCAGGTCACTCATTGTGTGGGAAATCATGGCCATGCCTACGCCGCGCTGACGGTTCAGACGGGTCAGTGCATCGACGCGATCCACCATTCCGCGCCCAGCACGCAGCGCGCGCCACAGTTCATCGAGAACGACGAAATAGTGCCGCCGAGGCTCTAGGCCCGCATCGGCAAGCGCGTTCGCGACGTTGACGGTACCAAAGCCAGCCGACCAGCACGCCAGGAGTACCGCGGCCTGCAAGTCCTGTTCGTTGTCGTCAATCGCGCTCACGTCATAGACCACCGGGCGATCACGGCGCATCGGGTTCGTGGTGTGCTTTGAGAACGTCTCTCCCAACCGGCCACCGCCTGTAAGGCCAATGAGCGAAGCTTCCAAGCCTTCCGTGATTTCCTTGTATCGTTCCATGCTTCCCCGGTCGAGCGCGACGGAGCGGAGTTCTTCGGGAGCCTCACGGATCACTTGCAGCAGATCCGCAAGCACGGGAACGCCCTCGAAGTGGTCATCCAGATACTTCAAACCCCGGTCAATAATCGTTTCTTCACGGTCATTCGGAGGCGCTTGCCGACTGATCGTAAGTAGTGCTGAAACCATGTTTGCGCGTCGGCCATGAGCATCAGCCAGTACTTGCTTTGCTTCTTTCTCATGGCCACTGTCTGCGAGCTGCTGCGCAGCTTCAACAGCCTCACCAGGATCAAGAATGTTCAGGTATCCGCGGCCGCGGCCGAGGGTGATTACTTGCCCGCCCATCGCCTCAATCAGATCAACATAATCAGGCTTCAAATCACCAAGCACGAGGGGCATTACCCCGTAACCTGCAAGGCCAGTTGCCATGCGGCGAATGAGCGTGGACTTACCAAGACCAGGCTTGCCCAAGACGAACACTGATGGGTTGCTAATCAGCTTGGCACGCTGAAACCACGAAATTGGATCGCAGCACACCGTGGCACCCGTCACGATGTGTCGGCCGAGAGGCACCCCCACCATAGGGGTGCCCGTACCTACAGCGAACGGCCATAGCCCACACACCTGAACTGTGGTGCCGCGCCATTCGTCTGCCTGCTGAATATAGGTAGACTCGCCGCGGCCGCGGCCCATAAAGCCACGAGCTGCGGGCCGTTCGGGCCGCTTCTCTGGTGCCTTCTTTTCGGGTGCCCGTGCGGGCTTCTTCTTCTTCGTGGTGAGTGCCATGATGACCCCTTACAGGTTGTTCCGCAGCTCAGCGGGAATCTTGATGTGCTTAGGCAGAACCAGGCCCAGCGGGAGCGCGGCAGCAAAGGCCGAATCTTGGGAGCCGTACACCGGGCGTAGCCGGAGGCGGGCGGTAGCGGAAAGATTCTCTACAGCTGCGCGTGCGTCGGCTTCCATGTCGGAGTCGGTTACCGTCGCAGTTACGAGCATTCCGAAGTTGACCAGGCCCGCGCCTGATGCTTCTTCGTTTGCGGTTGCCGCCGCTGCACGCACCGCCAGCACGTCGCGTGCTTTGGCCTTAGCCTCAGCCGTAGCGCGGAACTCTGCGGAGCGTAGATCGCTTTCGACCATCGCCGCAGCTCGAGCGGCAGGGATAGGACGGTAAAGCAGAGTGACGCGCTTACGCGCAATCTCACGGTGAGGGGCAAGCAAGCGAGCCAGCACGGTTGACTGCACGTTGCCGCGCGGTGCACTCGTCATCGACCAGGTGACCGAGAGGCCAGAGTCGTGACGGTAGTTTGCCCACTGTGCTTCGTGAGCTGAGGGGCCAATATCGTTCCAATTCATTTCAGGCACCTGACCGGCCGCGTGCGCTTCATCAATCAGCACCGATGCCTTGGGGTCATACGCAACGCGCACAATCTCGCAGAGCTGCTGTGCGCTCAGCGGGTGCGCGGCACCCGCTCCCGTGGCCTGCAACGTTTGAGTGAGACCAGGCAGGCGCGAAGCAAGCTCGCGCGCCATTTCCTCGGGCTTGCGACGCTTGCCCCCGGCGCGAGTCATCGCTGAGAAAGTCAGCGTGACATAGGCCTTGACCGTCGAAGATCCCGAGGGGTAACGCTCTACCGCCTCAGCGAGCATCTGGCGAGCAAACGCAGGGGCAGACGGATCTACGTTCGTCTCGACTTCTCTGCGCATCCGTGTGCCTGAATCTGGGGCAGTTTCGATAGTCACGGAAGCAGCTTCGATCCCAGCTTCGTCAGCGAGGTTTGCGAGCCAGTGCCCATAATCGGCCACCCACACATCAACTTGCTCTTGGTCGACTAGCGCGGCCCCGTCTGGTTCGGTACCAATGACCACGCTGTAGTGCGAGGTTGCAGGCGTGAAAAGCAGAGCGAAACGACGGCCGTAGGAATCTTCGTGCTCACTCAGCCGAATAGTAGATGCCAACCCAGGGAGCTGATTCGTTCCCCAGGGGACACGACCAGTTGGGCCGGAACGGTAGACGTTCGCCCCACGTGAGCGTGTCGCCGCCCACCCGAGGCGTGCAGAAATGCGGCTCAGAGCATTCTTCCCGTGAGCGTCACGAGTGAGCAGGAGGGCGAGAACCACGATCAAGACCACTGCCACAATTGAAGCTGCAAGCAGTCCCCGAGCCATCACTACGAGGATGACCAGAATCATCCCGCCCATGAGAATGGCAGTACCGACAGTACCCAGCCCCATCAGGCCCGCAGATGCGGGCTTACGCCAGTTTCCGTATGTGCGAACCATCCGGTTCGCAGTTGCATCAGCTACCACTTGGTCCTTCTCCCGTCGAGTTGTTTGCGATTCCTTCTGCTGCGCCCTTAGCGGCCGATCCGGCTTGCTTTGCCGCACCGAGTGCCGCGCCAGCCGCTATGCCCACAGGGCCACCGGCTGCGCCCGCGGCCGCGCCGCTGGCTGCTGCGCCACCACCGGCTGCTGCTGCTGCGCCGCCACCGGCCGCTGCTGCGCCGCCACCGGCTGCTGCGCCGCCACTGGCCGCTGCTGCGCCAGAGCCTCCGCCCACCGAGGCTGCGCTACCGCCACCGGCCGAGCCACCGCCCGATGCCGCGTGACTACCGCCACCGCCGCCACCAGCCGAGCTACCGCCCGACCCAGATGGGGCCGCAGAGGATCCGCCGCCGCCGCCGCCGCTCCCAGAGGCCATACGCCCGATGGAAGCCGCCCCAGATGGAAGCGAAGCGACAGCCGCAGCGCCCAGCGCTGCGCCACCAGCACCGCCAGCCATCGCGCCCACCATCGGCGTAACGAACCGCATCAGAGCTGGCATAGCGACCAGCGCCAAAATCATCATCATCATGCCGGTCAACGCTGAAATGAGGCCGCTGCCGTCATCCTTAAACACGTCAGCACCAACGAGCTGGAATGCTGCCGCGTACACGATTGCAGCGGCAGGCTTGTAGAGGATAAACGCGCCCAACCATGCAATGTTCTTTTTGAACCAGGCTTGGCCGCTTTCGCCGCTGACCGATGCCGCCGCGGAAATCGGGAGAATCCCCGTGAGAATCACGAGCATCCCGCCGCGTGCGATCATCAGCACGACCTGGAAAATGGCGGCGATCACCGCAAAGATCCCGAGCACGATAATCAGCAACGCGCCGAGGCCACCTGAACCCGTACTGAGCGCGAGAAGGGTAGTGATGTTTCGCCCGAAGCACGTTCCGTCACCCTCGTTTACTGAGCAATCAAGCGCCTGATTGAGGATCCAAACAGAGAACGAGTCAGCGGCCGTAATCAGCAAGCCCACGAGGGCCACACCCGCGCCCGTAACGACGATCAGGCGAACAAGGCCCACAACTACGTCTTTACCCGGTTGCGCTCGCTGCTCGAAAGCCATGCGCGCGCCACCAATAATCACGCCGCCTACGGCCACAGCAAGCATCAGCCACCACAGCGACCCTTGCAAGAATGCCACCGCACCGCCAGCCCCCATAGGGCCAGACGGCAGAACCTTGGCCACAATCGCGGAGCCACCCGACATAATCAGGATCCCGCCTAGAACAAGCCCCAATTTCCCAAGTGATGCAAGGCCTTCGCCCTGCCTCATTCGAGCTGCAAGAAGCCCGCCCAAAGCGATCACAGAAACTATCGCCATCGCAAAGCCGATCCACATGATGTAGTTGAGAACAACCAACACAGGTGCAGAGAACGCGCTTGCGTCAGACGGAGTTGTGCCGCCTCCGCCCGTCATGTTCGGGGTACCGACATAGACCCACATAGTGCCGACCGAGGCGACAGCCTTACCGACCGCTTCCAACACGGCGGTTGCCATGTTCTCAATAGTGTCCCCTACGAGAGAATCGACACCTTCACCGACTTTGCAGCCAAGATCCCACCATCCACAAGCCATCTATCTCACTCCTCCCACAGGGCGTAACCGGCGAGGTTCGGGAGCTGCGCAACCTGGCCAGGCTCCCCGGAAGCATCGACGTCGAGCCGCCAATCTCCGTTTTCCCAACTCAGGGAATAGATCGTGGAAATGTAAATGCTTTTGCCCTTACCGTCCCCGCGGATCCCCACATCTACACGCGCAGTGTCGCCGTTGTATTCGAGTAGCTTGAACCCCGCGGCCGTCATCCGAATTTCGGTGCTGCTCCCCGTGGTGCCGCTTTTAGCTTCTGCCACGATGCTGCTTTTTGCAGGACTCTCAACAAGCGCATATTCCAGCCAATCCGCTGCAAGCTCAGGGGATGAACCCTGCGCCGTTGCTGCGGTTGCGAAGAACACTGCGCCTGCGGGTGTGCGCTCGAAGCACGTCAGCATCCCGGAGGGTGCCGTTTCGCCAGGGCCAGAGCTGGCAGACGTGGGGAACGTCGCAGTCCCCAGATAGCTCCACTCAGCCGCAGGGGGCGAATCGAGGGTGCCGCTCAGCTCAACCTTGTCAAGCCCACAAACACTTCCGCCGCCCTTCACCGGAGTTTCCTCTGTGGGGGCGGCGGAAGGCTCCGAAGCCGAAGGGCCGGGATCAGCAGGCTTCGCATCAGGCTTCATCATGCCGAACACAATCACGAAGATCCCACCAACCACGAGCAACGCTATGACGACTGCGGAGGCGATGAAACCGGGCCGCGTAAAGGCGCTTTTTTCTGCTTCGTCAGTCATGATCGCTTCCCCTAAGAACCGATGATGAAACCGAGGATGCTAACCCCGCCGGTGATGATGATGACACCCATAAGGATCTTCCCCAGAGTGCCCATGTGCTCGCCGCCGTCGCCGCGGTTGTGGCTGATGGCCATGCGGGCACCAGCAATAACAATCGCAAGGCCACAGATGGCCAGAGCGACCCACTTAGCCATGCCCATCACGGCGATAAAGCCGCCCGTGTTGGGAGGCTGAATCGGTGCGGGATCCGGCATCTGGGCCGGGAGCGCAGCGAGTTCGACCACTGTGGTCAACATCATTTCAATCATTTCTACTTTGTTCCTTTCGTGAGGCCAGTAAGTACGTTCAGTTCGCTCACGAGGCGGCGAACTTCACGCGAGGCGGCGGCGGCAGAGACTTCCTCGCCGAGCCGCCACGATTCATTCCACGGCACCGACCAGGTGCGTGGAACCCCGCCACTCACGACCTGTATACGGTCGCGAAGAGCGCGGGGAAGCTTGCCCGGTGCGTCATGGACGATCACCAGGCCCATCAGTTCAACGCCAGGCACGAGGCCCGCCGCCCACTGGGTTGCAGCAGTTTGCGCGGCTCGCAGGCCGTGCATGTTGCTCCGTGCAGTCAACAGCACTCGCGCGCCCTGCCCCGGAATCTGCGGCCAGGCGTGCTCAGCAGCTCGCCACTCAGCGGAGAGCGCTGCAACTGTAGATTCGCCAGCGCCGCCGTGCGTGCCAAGCACCCAGAGTGACGCGGGCCGCATGTGCTCGGCGCTGGGGAGTCGATCACCCACGGGTGGTGCAGCCAGCCCCGGCTGTGGGGCGCTCGCACCCGTAGGTGTGGAAACGCGTGTGGGGGCCTCGATTTCAGGTGCAATCACCTGTTCTGGGCGGCTCACCCATGCGTCTATGCCCTCACTCAATAGTCTCGCCTCTCGCTAGTCTGTATTCGATGGTAATACCTCAATCCTACCTGTTTTACCCAAAGAGAGCAAGATAGATATGTCCAGTACGAATCTTTATAAAACTGCCCTATATCGTCCAAAATGGAGTATGCTTGAAACATGCGTACCGGATGCGAAAGAACTGCTCCCGTGACCAGTGCGCTCGATGAACTGTTCAAAGATCGTCCCGAAACGATGGATCCTGCCGAGGTCGCAGAGATGCTTGGTAAGTCAAAACAAGCAATCTACAACTGGCTCAATTCTGGGATAATCCCGGGCTACAAAATTGGCACGTCTTGGTTCATCATCCGTGACGAGCTCAAAGCTGAATTGCGGGATGGCTCGAACAAGAACATCGTCACTGAACCACGGGAGGGCAAGGAGTAACAATGCGGAAAGTGTGGCCAATCGCGGCGGCTGTGGCTGTAGCTGTAGCTCTGTCTGGGTGTACCCCAAGCCAGCCCGAACCGAAGCCCTCTGAGCCATCATCAGAGCGGCCCAACCTCGATAGCCTCACCCCTGCACCTCCTGGCGTGATTCAGGAACGAGACGGGGAAGCGTATAAGCCAGATACGCCCGCAGCTTGGGACGATGCTTCCCGTGCCGCGGCCGTGGTCGCGGGCGAAACCGCAATGCGCGCTTTCGCCCGCCCCCAGCTCGATCAGGAAACGTGGTGGGCGGAGCTATCGCCCCTACTCAGTGACCGTGCGCGAGAAGATTACGCCTATGTGGATCCGAGCGCTATCCCTGCAAGGAAAGTGACCGGATCCGGCACGCTCACAGATGACACGAGCACGCTGATAGCAACTGTCACCGTGCCCACCGATGTAGGCGAATACCAGGTGTACGTCAACCGCGCCGATGGGGCTGACTCCTGGCGTGCGGCGCGCTTCATCCCACCGGAGGGCGTGAAGTAGTCATGGCCGACGATAAAAAGGGACTTATCCCGATCATCGCGGGCGCAGCAGTGCTGCTGATGCCCCTCGGCGTGATTTTCAGCGTCATGTTGTTTGCCGGTTCTCCCGACAACTGCAACCCCTCGGGAGCCAGCGGGGGCAGCGTCACGATTGACCCGGCGAGCGTGCCAAATACAACGATTGCCGGTTATGGCCACGAGCAGCTTGTGAACGCTGCACATATCGTGGAGGCGGGCAAGGCGCTTGATCTGGGGGTGCGTGACCAGACCATAGGCGTGATGACCGCCATTGGTGAGTCAACATTGCGTGTCATCGACCACGGAGACGGCGCGGGGCCAGATTCTCGAGGACTGTTCCAACAGCGAGCGAGCGAACGGGGCGTGGGGATCCTACGCAGACCGTATGGATCCTTTCATCAGCTCCACCAATTTCTTCAAAGCCATGATGAAGGTTCCCGAGCGTGACTCTTTGGAACCGACCATCGTTGCGCACCGCACCCAGGCCAACGCAGACCCTTACCACTACACCAAGTTTTGGGACGCAGCAGTGCAGATCGTGGAAGGCATCACAGGATCCTCCACGGGGCTGAACCAGGGCACAGGCGGTCAGGTGTGCTCTAGCGGTGACCTCATTCCAGGCACCGTGAATAAGGAAGGTTGGGCGAAGCCGGGTGATGCTCCGGTCAACAGCGAGTACGGCCCCCGTCCACCTATTTCCACGCCAAGCGGTCTTATCGATGGCTTCCACACCGGCCTTGATCTTGAAGCCGGAGGATGCAACGGCCCTATCTGGGCTGCGAATGATGGGAAGGTAAGCCGCGTTTACCAAGACAGCCTCGCAAACTGGTTGGTCGTGATCGACCACGGCAGCGAGGTTGTGACGCAATACGTCCATATGTACCGGGACGGCATATTGGTGAACGAGGGCGACACGGTCAAAGGCGGTCAACAGATCGCCAAGACCGGAAGCAGCGGCGCGAGCACCGGATGCCACTTGCACTTTGAGGTCAAAGTAAATGGCGAGTACGTCAACCCCCGAGATTTTCTGGCGCAAGTCGGAATCACCTACTGAGAGAACAAAGGAGAACGAGAATGCCCACCACTACCGGCGCACTAGATTTTCCCGTCATCGAGGCGCACACGCACGAGGACGGAAGCGGAACTTTCCTGGTGCAGGGTGTTGCTACCGAAATACCCGGCACGGATGCGGCCCAGACTCGTAGCCGGCTGATCGAGTTGGCCACCGCGCAGGCTCAGCAATTCAGCCGCCCAGTCAAGATGACCAGCCACACACCTACCGAAGTTTTTGCGCTTATCGTCCACCCTGACGGCGACGTTACGCAGGAAGCAGGAGCGCCCGTGAACGCCGCTCCGCGCCGTCCACGGCCATCAGGGAGTGCCCCAGACCTCGCAGAGGTGCCCCAGATGGAGCCGGAACAGGAACCAGAGGAAAGCCCCGAATCTCCCAAGCTCCAGCGAGCACGCGGCGAGGAACGCTATTCGTTCTTGAAGGATGAAACGGTGGAGAAGCCAGCGACTAAGGGTGTTCGTGGGATCCTCAGCCGTGCAGGTATTCGAGTGGCCCCCAGCGATGACGAGCGCGCCGAGCGCGCCGCCGAGCAAGCCGTAAGCCAGCATTGGCCCGGCCCTCGCACTATTGCCGTTGTCAACGGCAAGGGCGGCGCAGGAAAGACCCCAACAGTTGTGTTGCTCAGCGCGGTTTTTGCCCGCTATGGCGGCGCAGGCGTACTCGCATGGGACAACAACCAGACCAGGGGCACACTTGGTTGGCGCACGGAGCAAGGGCCGCACGAATCAACGCTGCTCGAACTCCTGCCCGAGGCGCAGCGCCTACTAGGGCCAGGCGCTCAGGTGGGCGACCTTGCGCACTTCGTGCATCACCAGACTAAGGACAAATACGATGTGCTGCGCTCGAAGCCTATGGCGCTGGCACACGAACAGCGGGTGTCCTCAGACGATGTGGACTCCATCGCTTCCGTAGCAACTAAGTACTACCGCCTGATCTTTATTGACAGCGGCAATGACGAATCTGATCCCATGTGGCTACGCATGATCGACTCAGCCGATCAGATCGTGGTGGCCACCACCACCCGCAGCGATCACGCCGAAGCCGGATCCTTGCTGCTCGATGCGCTCGCTGACCGTGACGAGCACTCAGCAAAGCTCGCTGAAAACGCGGTTGCAGTCATCACCCAAGCAGATCCCAAAGCAACCAAAGCCGACATGGAGAGTATCGCAGCCGGATACCGCAACCTTGTGCGGGAGGTAGTGCAGATCCCCCACGACGCGGCAATGGTTGAAGGCCAGCTCTCATTCGAGGCGCTGCGACCTGCGACCCAACGCGCATGGCTTGAAGCTGGCGCAGCAGTCGCCGGAGGCCTCAGCAGGAGCGGGAAGTGAACGAACAGACCACAGTGTCAGGATGGCCACGCATCAGCGTGGCCATCCTTGGCCACCCCGGCGCTCAGGGCGCTATCACAGCCACTCTCTCAGTCAACGGCGCACGGAGCGCGTGCGCGGCACCAGACTGGCCCACCCTGCGCGCAGGAGTGATCTACAGGTGCGGAACTATCGCCCGCACACTCGGCCGACCCGTCGCACTCGAAATTGCGGAGGGCAACCGCCCGCCCTATCAGCTTGCCGTGCGCATCAATGGAGTTGTGCAGCCGCTTCCCCAGAATCGCGTGCTGCCCACAGCAGACGGCCTAACCCTAATGGAGGGTAACTGCCGTAGCTGCCATGCAATCGTCACGGTAGGAGACGATGAATGCCCCACATGCAGCACCCCTGAACCGCTGCGCGTAGAGACAGTGCCGCTCCCGACTCATATTCCCAAGCTCGATACCGCAGAGGTATTCCCAGCGGGAACTACGGAGCAACCCAGCACCGAGGTAGCCCCGCCACAGCCCGACCACTTCAAGCCAGCGCCGCCAAGTCGCGCGCCCTTGCAGATCAGTGAGTTACCAGCAGAAGAAGCCGAGCACACCGTAGTTGTGGCCAGGAAGCCCGCACGGCCCGTTCTGTACCTTGAAGGCCCAGACGGTCAGATGCTCGCTCATATCGCCTCAGACGCGCTTGTGGGCCGCTCACCGCGGCCCACAGAACAGCGCGTAGCGGTGCAGCTCGAAAGCCCCGGCCGCGAACTCTCACGCGAGCACCTAACCATCGACCTCGACGCAGAACACCAGATCATCGTGACCGATCAGGGCGCATCGAACGGGGTAGGCATCACGCTTCCCGGTGAAACGGTAGTGCACTGGCTCACCGCGTTTACGCCAACTATCGTCCCCCCGGGAAGCGTACTCACGATGGGCGATGTACTCGCCCAAATCAGGTTCTAGTTTCTCGCGACACGCGCGAGGAAAACCACACACAAGCCCTAGTGCTAGGAGTATGCTGGCACCATGTCATCCCCACGGCTCCCCCGGAACACCCGGAAAGAACCCATCTCCATTGGGTAT